>NZ_JAGPXS010000048.1:0-605 GCF_018070425.1 Micromonospora sp. C81 | reverse complement strand
CAGCGTGGGCGGCGATCGGGCCGGCGAAGACACCACCGGCGAACGCGAGACCAGCAACAGACAACATGCTCTTACGGAAGATCGTGTTCATGGGGGTAGCTCCTTCGGGGGTAGGAAACACCCGCACACCGCTCAGGGGAGACGGTGGCGCAGGGTGTGAGCACCTCGTCCGGCGCTGCATCAAACAAAAAGGGAAAAGTCTGGGGGAGATCGGCACCGTCAAGCGGGGGGCTTGCGGGGGCCGGGTCGGCGACCTGCGAGCCGGAGAGCTCGGGCGCCGGGTCCATGTGTAACGACCGGGGGTCGGGGGTCATTCCCGGGTGGCTCCCCGACGTCCGCTCGTGCGATGCGGTAGTCGGGTGGTCGCTCGTGGGGACTGCAACGACCGGGGGCCCGGGGTCATTCCGGGGGCCGGGCCATCCCGTGACACCCGATGGGGCGCGGGTGCTGGGGGAGGCTTCAACGATGCGGACCGGGGCGGCATTCCAACCCCGCTACCAGCTGTTCCAACCCCGGTTGGGCGGGGCGGTGAGGCGGTGGTCCTGCGATCGTCAGAGTGTGTAACGACCCCGCCCGGGCCATCATTCCGACCCACCGGTGCGACC
>NZ_JAGPXS010000047.1:0-871 GCF_018070425.1 Micromonospora sp. C81 | reverse complement strand
CGGTGCGGGTGTTTCCTACCCCCGAAGGAGCTACCCCCATGAACACGATCTTCCGTAAGAGCATGTTGTCTGTTGCTGGTCTCGCGTTCGCCGGTGGTGTCTTCGCCGGCCCGATCGCCGCCCACGCCAACCCCGTGGATGCCAAGCCGGTCGCGGTGGCGGTGCAGTCGGCCGCCCCGAAGCCCCAGGGCGACCAGTCCCACATCACCCTCAACGATGAGCAGACCGCCAACGTCAAGGCGATCATCGCCGCCACGAAGAAGGCCGGCCTGCCTGAGCGCGCCGCGGTGATCTCGATCGCGACGAGCCTGCAGGAGTCGAAGCTGGAGAACCTGGGCCACCTCGGCGACGCCAATGACCATGATTCGCTGGGCCTGTTCCAGCAGCGCCCGACCAGTGGTTGGGGCACCCCGGAGCAGATCACCGACCCCGCCTACTCCACCACCGCGTTCCTCAAGGGCCTCCGCCAGGTCGACGGCTGGCAGGACATGGCGCTGACCGACGCCGCGCAGACCGTCCAGGTCTCCGCCTACCCCGACGCCTACGCCCAGTGGGAACAGCAGGCCACCGACCTGGTCGGCCAGCACTGGAACAGCTGACCCACCAACACACACCGCACAGCACAGCTGGCCGGCACCCCCACCCGGGGTGCCGGCCAGCGGCATATCCCGCACAACCACAAGAACACCGACAACCAGGCCCGGCAGACCTTGGACACTTTCCGTCAGCGCGGCGGGCTCAACCGGTGGTTGCAACACCCTTCCGTGATGTTCGTTGGGGTGGTTATGGCGTCGAGGTTGAGTCCGTTTGAGCGGGAGCAGATCGGGTTGGGTCGGGCTGCGAGTGAGTCGTTGCGGTCGATCGCGCGAAG
>NZ_JAGPXS010000046.1:0-1003 GCF_018070425.1 Micromonospora sp. C81 | reverse complement strand
GCGGTGGGTGTGGTCTTGAGGGGTTCCCACCAGGTGCGGTTGTCGCGGTACCAGGCGACGGTGTCGGCGAGGCCGTGGTCGAGGGTGATGCTGGGGGTGTAGCCGAGTTCTTCGCTGATCTTGGTGATGTCGAGGGAGTAGCGGCGGTCGTGGCCCTTGCGGTCGGTGACGGGGACGACGCGGTCCCAGCCGGCGCCGCAGGCTTCGAGGAGGAGGCCGGTGAGTTCCTTGTTGGTCAGTTCGGTGCCGCCGCCGATGTTGTAGACCTCGCCGGCGCGGCCTTTCTGCTGGACCATGGCGATGCCGCGGCAGTGGTCGTGGACGTGTAGCCAGTCGCGGATGTTGGCGCCGTCGCCGTAGAGGGGGACGGTGGCGCCGTCGAGCAGGTTGCTGACGAACAGGGGGATGACCTTCTCGGGGAACTGGTAGGGGCCGTAGTTGTTGGAGCAGCGGGTGACGACGACGTCCATGCCGTGGGTGCGGTGGTAGGCCAGGGCGAGCAGGTCGGAGCCGGCTTTCGACGCCGAGTAGGGGGAGTTCGGCGCGAGGGGCCAGGTTTCGGTCCAGGAGCCTTCGTCGATGGAGCCGTAGACCTCGTCGGTGGAGACGTGCACGAAGCGACCGGTGTGGTGGCGCAGGGCGGCGTCGAGCAGGGTCTGGGTGCCCAGCACGTTGGTGGTGACGAACGGCGCGGCGCCGGCGATGGAACGGTCGACGTGTGACTCGGCGGCGAAGTGCACGATGACGTCGTGGTCGGCGACGACCTGGTCGACCACGGTCGGGTCGCAGATGTCGCCTTGGACGAACCGTAGCCGCGGGTCGTCGCGGACGGGGTCGAGGTTGGCCATGTTGCCCGAGTAGGTCAGCTTGTCGAGCACGGTCACGACCGCCGGCTCGAGCGGCGGCACGCCGTCGGCACTGCCGAGGGGCTTGCCCAGCAGCAGGCGAACGTACTCCGACCCGATGAATCCGGCTCCGCCGGTGACGAGGATCCTCACGGGTC
>NZ_JAGPXS010000045.1:0-1151 GCF_018070425.1 Micromonospora sp. C81 | reverse complement strand
GCTTGGGGTCAAGGGGTGAGTGCAATCGTCAGGTGGCGATGAGGTGGTCCAGGCGCTCGGCTGGGGTTGCCCAGCCGAGTGTCTGGCGGGGGCGGGTGTTCATCTCGTGGGCGACTTCGTCGAGGCCTGCCTGATCGATGCTGCGGAAGTCGTAGCTGCCTTTGGGGAAGTACTGGCGTAGCAGGCCGTTGGTGTTCTCGTTGGAGCCGCGTTGCCAGGGGCTGTGGGGGTCGCAGAAGTAGACCGGGCAGCCGGTGGCGACGGTGAATGCCGCGTGAGCGGCCATCTCGCTGCCTTGGTCCCAGGTCAGGGAGCGGCGCAGATGTGCTGGTAGACGCTGGGCGAGGTCGGTGAGCACGGCGATGACGGCTTCGGTGTCGCGGCCCTGCGGGAGGGCGCCGAGCATGACGTAGCGGGTGGCCCGTTCGACGAGGGTGACGATCGCCGAACGGCCGGCCTTACCGATGACCAGGTCACCTTCCCAGTGCCCGGGCACCGCCCGGTCGTCGGCCTCGGCGGGACGGGCACTGATGTGCAGGTCCCCGATCCACGGCCGGCGACTACGGCCACCCGCGGCGGCCCGTGACTGTGGGCGCCGATCAGCTCGTCCCGAACGCAGGGCGACCTGTCGGGTCAACTCCTCGCGCAGGCTGCCCCGCGACTGAACGTAGATCGCCTGGTAGATCGTTTCGTGCGACACCCACAACTCCGGCCGGTCAGCGAACGTGGTCCGCAACCACGTGGCGATCTGCTTCGGAGACCACCTACGCGCCAGTTTCCCCCGCACCACCTGCCGCAGCCGCGTCCCCGGACCCAACTTCGACGCCTTCGACCGCCGACGCGCCGTATCCGCACGCCGCTGCGCCCACTGCGCCTGATACCCCCACCGATACGGGGCCCGTGCCCGCCCCGACGGCAACGACCGCCCGAGCGGGTTCTTCGTCCCATGCCGCGCAGAGTGATACCGGGACACCTCCCGAGACACCGTGCACACCGGCACCCCCAACAAGCCGGCGATCTCACTAATGCGCCGACCCGCACCCCACAGATGCTCCAACACCTGCCGATGCCCGAACGTCAACACACCCGGCCTGGCCACCAACACCCCCAGCACAACCAAGATCAGTTGCACTGAACCTTAGAAACCACCC
>NZ_JAGPXS010000044.1:0-1408 GCF_018070425.1 Micromonospora sp. C81 | reverse complement strand
TCTGGCACCCCTCTGTGTCAAGAGGCCGCGGTGAGGGCTGTTCTAGGCTGGGGTGTGGCGGGTCCGGGAAGTGACTTTTCCGAAGTGTCGATCTCGGGGTTCAGGTCGGCCGCGCTGGATTGCAGAGTCGCCCCCGCGTGTCCTCCCGGACCCGTCCTGACCAGCTTCGCGTCGGCCACCATCTGTCGGTAGACGATGTCGGACAGCCGCCGCTTCAGTGCCCGTAGGGCCTCCATCGGGGTCTTGCCCGCGGCCAGTCTGCGCCGGTAGTAGCGGCGCCCTTCGGTGTCACGGCGTAGCTGGACGATGGCCATGATGTGCAGCGCCCGGTTGATGCGCCGGTTCCCGGCCCGGGAGAGCCGGTGCCGGTTCTGATCGCCGGACGAGGCATCGATCGGTGCGGTGCCGTTCCACGAGGCGAAGTGGGCGCGGCTGGTGAACCGCGCGATGTCTCCGATGTCGCCGATCAGGCGGGCGGCGCCGGACGGTCCGATGCCGGTCAGGTCCATCAGCCGGCTTCCGGTGCTGGCGACCAGGTCGGTGAGCTCCTGTTTCGCGGCTTTGATCTTCTTGTCGATGACGACGAGTTCGCCGATCAGCTCGGAGGCCAGCCGCCGGCGGGTCTTGCCGACCACGTCACGCGGGCGCACGGTGCCCAGCAGGGCGCGGGCCTGCTGGGCGGACAGGTCCTTCTTCGCGCCGCCGGGCACCAGTTCGAGTAGCAGGTGGTGCAGCCGGGAGACCACGTCGGTGCGGGCTCGGCCGAGCTGGTCACGACGGTCGACCAGCAGCCGTAACGCGACTGTGGTGTCGTCGGCGACGACCTGCCGCAGACCGTCGGTGCGCAGGGCGACCACAGCGACGCTGCGGGCGTCGACCGGGTCGGTCTTGCGGCCCTGGCCGGTGGCGAACACCCGGGCCCGGGCGGACAGCTTCGCAGGGACGTCCACGACGGTCTCGCCGTCGGCGACCAGGCGTTGAGCGACGTGCCGGCCGATGCCGTTGCAGCCCTCGACCGCCCACAGGCGGTCCTTGTGCTTGCGACCGGCGGCGAGCATGGCCTGGTAGCCGTCGCGGTCGGTGCCGAACCGGCCCTGCCCGAGCGACTTCTCCCGGGCGTTGATGATTTCGATGGTGGCGGAACGCTTGTGCGGGTCCACGCCGATGATGACCTGGGCCACCGTGTCCTCCCTCGATCCGACGGTGTTCGTCGACGGGAGGGCAGCGCTACCTTGAGCCGGGCAGTCCCCTCTTGAGCCTCTCACCGCCGCGGTGACCGGCGGGGCGCACGCCAGATGAGAGCCACACCAACCTGCGGTGGGCAGCCGCGATGAGAGCGACCCCACCGGTCACCTCGACCAAGCCTGGCCGGGCTGCGGTCGTACCACCAGTCAATAGGTAGCCGCGA
>NZ_JAGPXS010000043.1:2336-2401 GCF_018070425.1 Micromonospora sp. C81 | reverse complement strand
CCGACCCCGGCACCGTGCCATGCGTCGGCTTGCCCTCGGGGGTGAACCGGTCGAACGTCGCACCA
>NZ_JAGPXS010000043.1:0-2236 GCF_018070425.1 Micromonospora sp. C81 | reverse complement strand
TCCGCGCTCACCTCACGCGTGACGTCACCAGCGGCACTACGGTCCACCGTCGTGCCGTCCGCGTAGGTCCACGTGCTGCTGCCGTCAGCCCCGTAAGCAATCGAGACGTCCTGCGCGGGCTGCCCATTGGCGCCTGGCACGGTGCCGTGCGTGGGCTTGCCATCGCCGTTGAACCGATCGAAGGACGCACCATCCGCGCTCACCTCACGCGTGACGTCACCAGCGGCACTACGGTCCACCGTCGTGCCGTCCGCGTAGGTCCACGTGCTGCTGCCGTCAGCCCCGTAAGCAATCGAGACGTCCTGCGCGGGCTGCCCATCAGCCCCCGGCACCGTGCCGTGCGTCGGCTTGCCGTCGGCGGTGAACCGGTCGAACGTCGCGCCATCCGCGGTCACCTCGCGGGTGACGTCACCGGCGGCGTTGCGGTCGACGGTCGTGCCGTCGGCGTAGGTCCAGGTGCTCGAGCCGTCGGGGCCGTAAGTGATCGACACGTCCTGCGCGGGCTGCCCATCCGACCCTGGCACGGTGCCGTGCGTGGGCTTGCCGTCGGCCGTGAACCGGTCGAATGTCGCCCCATCCGCGCTCACCTCACGCGTGACGTCACCGGCGGCGTTGCGGTCGACCTTGGTGCCGTCCGCGTAGGTCCAGGTACTGCTGCCGTCACTGCCGTAGGCGATGTCCACGTCCTGCGCCGGCTGCCCATCAGCCCCCGGCACCGTGCCGTGCGTCGGCTTGCCATCAGCGGTGAACCGGTCGAACGTCGCACCATCCGCGCTCACCTCACGCGTGACGTCACCAGCGGCGTTACGGTCGACCGTCGTGCCGTCCGCGTAGGTCCAGGTACTGCTGCCGTCACCGCCGTAAGCAATCGAGACGTCCTGCGCCGGCTGCCCATCGACCCCCGGCACCGTTCCGTGCGTCGGCTTGCCCTCGGGGGTGAACCGGTCGAACGTCGCACCATCCGCGCTCACCTCACGCGTGACGTCACCAGCGGCGTTACGGTCGACCTTGGTGCCGTCGGCATACGTCCACGTGCTGCTGCCGTCACCGCCGTAAGCAATCGAGACGTCCTGCGCGGGCTGCCCATCCGACCCTGGCACGGTGCCGTGCGTCGGCCTGCCATCAGCAGTGAACCTGTCGAAGGATGCACCGTCCGCGGTCACCTCGCGGGTGACGTCACCGGCGGCGTTGCGGTCGACGGTCGTGCCGTCGGCGTAGGTCCACGTGCTCGATCCGTCACCGCCATAAGCAATCGACACGTCCTGCGCCGGCTGCCCATCCGACCCCGGCACCGTTCCATGCATCGGCCTGCCATCAGGGGCGAACCGATCGAACGTCGCACCATCCGCGCTCACCTCACGCGTGACGTCACCAGCGGCGTTACGATCGACCGTCGTGCCGTCCGCATACGTCCAGGTACTGCTGCCATCACCGCCGTAAGCAATCGACACGTCCTGCGCCGGCTGCCCATCAGCCCCCGGCACCGTGCCATGCATCGGCCTGCCATCAGCGGTGAACCCGTCGAACGACGCCCCATCAGCCGTCGCCTGACGCCTAACGTCACCAACCGCATCACGATCCACGGTCGTGCCGTCCGCATACGTCCAGGTGCTACTGCCATCACCGCCGTAGGCAATGTCCACCGCCTGCACCGGTTGCCCATCCGACCCTGGCACGGTGCCATGGGTCGGCTTGCCGTCGACCGTGAACTGGTCGAACGACGCACCATCCGCGGTCGCCTGACGCGTAACGTCACCAGCGCCATTCCGATCGACGGTCGTGCCGTCGGCGTACGTCCACGTACTCGACCCGTCACCGCCGTAAGCGATCGACACGTCCTGCGCCGGTTGCCCATCCGACCCCGGCACCGTGCCGTGGGTGGGCCTGCCATCAGCGGTGAACTGGTCGAACGACGCACCATCCGCAGTGACCTGACGCGTAACGTCACCAGTCGCATTGCGATCGACCGTTGTGCCGTCCGCATAGGTCCAGGTGCTGCTGCCGTCGCCGCCGTAGGCGATGTCCACCGCCTGCGCCGGCTGCCCATCCGACCCCGGCACCGTGCCATGCGTCGGCCTGCCATCAGCGGTGAACCCGTCGAACGACGCCCCATCCGCCGTCACCTGACGCGTAACCTCACCAGCCGCATTCCGATCCACCGACGTGCCATCCGCATACGACCACGTACTCGACCCGTCACCGCCGTACGTGATGGAGACGTCCTGGTTCCCCGGAA
>NZ_JAGPXS010000042.1:0-2513 GCF_018070425.1 Micromonospora sp. C81 | reverse complement strand
GGAGGGTGGGGGTTGGGTGGGTTGGGGTGGGTGTCGTACGGGTCTGATGGGATGAGCTGATGCAGGCGTACCGGTTGGTGCGGCGGTCCGGAGGGCCGGCGCGGGGGGACGGGGCAGCGCCTTCCGGCGCTTCCGTGCCCGCCGGCGGCGCGCCCAGGGGCGGTGTCGGCGAGTCGGGTGGGCCAGAGCGCACGGGTGGGCCTGAGCGCGGGGCGCGGCCTGAGTCGGTCGCCGGGTCCGCAGGTGTGGCCGGGTCTGAGCTGGCGGCCGGGCGCGAGCTGGCCGGCGGCGGCGGTTGGCGGGTCGATCCGGTGCAGGCCGAGGTGGTCGGGCACACCGACGGGCCGATGCTCGTGCTCGGCGGTCCGGGCACCGGCAAGACCAGCACGCTCGTCGAGGCGGTCGCCGCCCGGGTGGCCGAGGGGGTCGACCCCGAACACATCCTGGTGCTGACCTTCGGCCGCCGAGGCGCGACCGCGCTACGCCAGCGCATCGAGGCCCGGATCGCCCGGGACGGCCACCGGGTGCTGCGCGAGCCGCTGGTGCGCACCTTCCCGGCGTACGCCTTCGGGTTGCTCCGCCGAGCCGCCGCAGAACGGGGTGAGCCCTCACCCCGGCTGCTCACCGGCCCCGAGCAGGATCTGATCATTCGCGAGCTGCTGAACGTGGTGGGTGAGGAGCCCGAGGACGACCCGGTCGGTTGGCCGACCGACCTGCGTCCCGCCCTGCGCACCCGGGCGTTCGCCGGTCAGCTGCGCGACCTGCTCATGCGCGCCGCCGAGCGGGGCGTGGGCCCTGTCGACCTGGCCCGGCTGGGCGAGAAGCTCGGCCGCGAGGACTGGCCGGCCGCCGCCCGCTTCCTCCGCGAGTACGTGGCAGTGCTCGCGCTGCGGGACGTCAGCAACCGGGGCTCCATCGCGTACGACCCGGCCGAGCTGGTCCGGGCGGCCACCGGGCTGCTGCGCGACGACGAGGAGCTGCTGGCCGCCGAGCGTCGCCGCCTCACCCACGTCTACCTCGACGAGCTGGCGGACACCGACCCCGCCCAGGTGGAGCTGCTCTCGGTCATCGCGGGCGGAGGCAAGTCACTTGTCGCGTTCGCCGACCCGGATTCCTCCACGTACGCCTTCCGGGGCGCCGACCCGGCCGGGGTGGCCACCTTCCCGCACCGCTTCCGGACCGCCTCCGGGGCGCCGGCCGCACAGGTGCTGCTGACCACGTCGTACCGGGCCGGGCCGGGTCTGCTCGCGGCGATCGCCCGGCTGGGTCGCCGGCTGCGCGGCCCGGCGGCGCACCGGCGGCTGCACCCGCTGCCGGACGCGCCGCCCGGGGTGGTCGAGGTGCACACGTTCCGCTCGGCGACCAGCGAGGCGGCCTGGCTGGCCCACGCGCTGCGCTCGGCCCACCTGCTCGACGGCGTGCCGTGGTCGCGGATGGCGGTGCTGGTGCGGTCCACCGCGTTGCAACTGCCCACCCTGCGGCGGGCACTGCACGCTGCCGGCGTACCCACCGTGGTGCACGGCGAGGACCTGCCCCTGCACCTGCAACCGGCGGTCGCGCCACTGCTGCTCCTGCTGCGCTGCGCGCTCGAACCGGCCCGTCTGGACGAGGAGGCGGCGGTCGCGCTGCTGCACTCGCCGCTGGGCGGAGCCGACCCGCTGGCCGAGCGGCGGCTGCGGCAGGGCCTGCGTGCGCTCGCGCTGGCCGGCGGTGACCGACGCCCCTCCGGGGAGCTGATCGTCGAGGCGTTGCGCGATCCGACGGAGCTGGCCGACATCGACCGGCGCTGGGCGGAGCCGGCGCAGGCGGTGGCCGGGCTGCTGGCCACCGCACGGGATGCCGCCGCCCAACCAGGGGCGACCGCCGAGGACGTGCTCTGGGCGGTCTGGGACGCCAGTGGTCTCGCCGAGCGTTGGGCGGGCGCGATCATTCAGGGGCGGCCGGCGGCCGGCGAGGGAGACCTTGCCCGGCGGCGGCGGGCCGAGGCGGCCGACCGTGACCTGGACGCCGTGCTGGTGCTCTTCGACGCGGCGGCCCGGTTCACCGACCGGCTGCCCGGTGCCCGCACCGAGGTCTTCCTCGACCACGTGCTCGCCCAGGACCTGCCGGCCGACACCATCGCCCCGACCGCCGACCGGGGCGCGGCGGTGCGCCTGCTCACCGCGCACGCCGCGAAGGGCCTGGAATGGGACCTGGTCGCGGTGGCCGGCGTGCAGGAGGGCATCTGGCCGGACCTGCGACTGCGCGGCAGCCTGCTCGGCTCCGAGCGCCTCGTCGACGTGTTGGCGGGTCGATCGGCCGGCGGCGCGGCCGTGGCGAACGTGGTGGGTCAGACCTCGGCGTTGCTGGACGAGGAACGCCGGCTCTTCCATGTGGCCATCAGCCGGGCCCGGCACCGACTGCTGGTCAGTGCCGTGGCATCGGCCGCAGTCGGCGGTGACGACCACGAGGAACAGCCGAGCCGGTTCCTGCACGAGCTGGGCGCGACCGCACCACCCACCCCGCCACCCGGT
>NZ_JAGPXS010000041.1:0-5393 GCF_018070425.1 Micromonospora sp. C81 | reverse complement strand
GGGGTTCCACTGAGGTGGGGCTTCTGGTCGGTGTGTGGTTGTTCTTTGAGAACTCAACAGGGTGCTTGTAAAGCCAGTGCCAATTATGATTTATACCCCGGACTGGTCAGTTTTTGCTGGCTGGTTGGGATTCCTTTGGCAACATTTGTTTGTTGTCAGGATGCTGTTCAACTAATTTTTTGTTGGAGAGTTTGATCCTGGCTCAGGACGAACGCTGGCGGCGTGCTTAACACATGCAAGTCGAGCGGAAAGGCCCTTCGGGGTACTCGAGCGGCGAACGGGTGAGTAACACGTGAGCAACCTGCCCCAAGCTTTGGGATAACCCTCGGAAACGGGGGCTAATACCGAATAGGACTTCCGGCCGCATGGCTGGGGGTGGAAAGTTTTTCGGCTTGGGATGGGCTCGCGGCCTATCAGCTTGTTGGTGGGGTGATGGCCTACCAAGGCGACGACGGGTAGCCGGCCTGAGAGGGCGACCGGCCACACTGGGACTGAGACACGGCCCAGACTCCTACGGGAGGCAGCAGTGGGGAATATTGCACAATGGGCGGAAGCCTGATGCAGCGACGCCGCGTGAGGGATGACGGCCTTCGGGTTGTAAACCTCTTTCAGCAGGGACGAAGCGAGAGTGACGGTACCTGCAGAAGAAGCACCGGCCAACTACGTGCCAGCAGCCGCGGTAAGACGTAGGGTGCGAGCGTTGTCCGGATTTATTGGGCGTAAAGAGCTCGTAGGCGGCTTGTCGCGTCGACCGTGAAAACTTGGGGCTCAACCCCAAGCCTGCGGTCGATACGGGCAGGCTAGAGTTCGGTAGGGGAGACTGGAATTCCTGGTGTAGCGGTGAAATGCGCAGATATCAGGAGGAACACCGGTGGCGAAGGCGGGTCTCTGGGCCGATACTGACGCTGAGGAGCGAAAGCGTGGGGAGCGAACAGGATTAGATACCCTGGTAGTCCACGCTGTAAACGTTGGGCGCTAGGTGTGGGGGACCTCTCCGGTTTCCTGTGCCGCAGCTAACGCATTAAGCGCCCCGCCTGGGGAGTACGGCCGCAAGGCTAAAACTCAAAGGAATTGACGGGGGCCCGCACAAGCGGCGGAGCATGCGGATTAATTCGATGCAACGCGAAGAACCTTACCTGGGTTTGACATGGCCGCAAAACTCACAGAGATGTGAGGTCCTTCGGGGGCGGTCACAGGTGGTGCATGGCTGTCGTCAGCTCGTGTCGTGAGATGTTGGGTTAAGTCCCGCAACGAGCGCAACCCTCGTTCGATGTTGCCAGCGCGTTATGGCGGGGACTCATCGAAGACTGCCGGGGTCAACTCGGAGGAAGGTGGGGATGACGTCAAGTCATCATGCCCCTTATGTCCAGGGCTTCACGCATGCTACAATGGCCGGTACAATGGGCTGCGATACCGCGAGGTGGAGCGAATCCCAAAAAGCCGGTCTCAGTTCGGATCGGGGTCTGCAACTCGACCCCGTGAAGTCGGAGTCGCTAGTAATCGCAGATCAGCAACGCTGCGGTGAATACGTTCCCGGGCCTTGTACACACCGCCCGTCACGTCACGAAAGTCGGCAACACCCGAAGCCGGTGGCCCAACCCCTTGTGGGAGGGAGCCGTCGAAGGTGGGGCTGGCGATTGGGACGAAGTCGTAACAAGGTAGCCGTACCGGAAGGTGCGGCTGGATCACCTCCTTTCTAAGGAGCACCTTCCGACGAAAGTCGGTAAGGAGCCCGCACTGCCCGACTGTGGTGGTGGGGTGCTCAGATGGCGGAGACACTGGCAAGTTTTGCCCTGGCAACGGCCGGCGGCGCCTAGTACAGCCACTTCGGTGGTGGGAACGGTGGTTGTTGGTGCGGCTGGGGGAGAATGTGAGCACCCTGTTGGGTCCTGAAGGAACAACCATCGTGTTGTTGTTTCAGAGACTTGGCCAGCCCTCCGGTGTGGGGGCTGGGAGTCTGCCAGGCATGGCCTGGCTCCACATACCGCCAACTGTTGTTGGGTTTGGTGTGGGGCGGATCGGGTTGTGGGTTGGTCGTTTGTTGAGAATTGCACAGTGGACGCGAGCATCTTTGTGGTCAAGTTGTCAAGGGCGAACGGTGAATGCCTTGGCACCAGGAGCCGATGAAGGACGTGGGAGGCCGCGATAGGCCTGGGGGAGCTGTCAACCAAGCTGTGATCCCAGGGTGTCCGAATGGGGAAACCTGGCACCAGTCATGTGGTGTCACCCACACCTGAACACATAGGGTGTGTGGAGGGAACGCGGGGAAGTGAAACATCTCAGTACCCGTAGGAAGAGAAAACAATTTAGTGATTCCGTGAGTAGTGGCGAGCGAAAGCGGATCGAGGCTAAACCGGCTGCGTGTGATACCTGTCAGGGGTTGCGTGGTCGGGGTTGTGGGACCCTGCTGAACAAGCTGACACTTGTTCGAGAAGTTACAAAGTTAGTGGCTAGTCGAACAGTCTGGAATGGCTGACCGTAGACGGTGAAAGTCCGGTAGGTGAAAGTTGCTGACCTTCTGTGGGTGTTCCCGAGTAGCGGCGGACCCCTGAAATCTGCCGTGAATCTGCCAGGACCACCTGGTAAGCCTAAATACTTCCTGGTGACCGATAGCGGACAAGTACCGTGAGGGAATGGTGAAAAGTACCCCGGGAGGGGAGTGAAATAGTACCTGAAACCGTTCGCCTACAATCCGTCGGAGCCTTGCGGGGTGACGGCGTGCCTTTTGAAGAATGAGCCTGCGAGTTAGTGGCATGTGGCGAGGTTAACCCGTGTGGGGGAGCCGTAGCGAAAGCGAGTCTGAATAGGGCGATTCAGTCGCGTGTCCTAGACCCGAAGCGGAGTGATCTAGCCATGGGCAGGCTGAAGCGCGGGTAAGACCGCGTGGAGGGCCGAACCCACCAATGTTGAAAAATTGGGGGATGACCTGTGGTTAGGGGTGAAAGGCCAATCAAACTCCGTGATAGCTGGTTCTCCCCGAAATGCATTTAGGTGCAGCGTCGCGTGTTTCTTGCCGGAGGTAGAGCACTGGATGGTCTAGGGGGCCCACAAGCTTACCGAAATCAGCCAAACTCCGAATGCCGGTAAGTGAGAGCGCGGCAGTGAGACTGCGGGGGATAAGCTTCGTAGTCGAGAGGGAAACAGCCCAGATCACCAGCTAAGGCCCCTAAGCGTGTGCTAAGTGGAAAAGGATGTGGGGTCGCATAGACAACCAGGAGGTTGGCTTAGAAGCAGCCACCCTTTAAAGAGTGCGTAATAGCTCACTGGTCAAGTGGTTCCGCGCCGACAATGTAGCGGGGCTCAAGCACACCGCCGAAGCTGTGGCATTCACATTTTAACCTCGCTTGGACTTGATTCCTTGTGCAGGTGTGTGGATGGGTAGGGGAGCGTCGTGCCGCGAGTGAAGCAGCGGGGTGACCCAGTTGTGGACGCGGCACGAGTGAGAATGCAGGCATGAGTAGCGAAAGAAGGGTGAGAAACCCTTCCGCCGGATGACCAAGGGTTCCAGGGCCAGGCTAATCCGCCCTGGGTGAGTCGGGACCTAAGGCGAGGCCGAGAGGCGTAGTCGATGGACAACGGGTTGATATTCCCGTACCCGCGAAAGAGCGTCCCTGATGAACCTCGTTGTGCTAACCACCTGAACTGACTGATGTCTTCGGACGGATGTCGGGGAGGCTGGGAACCTGATGGGTAGTAGTCAAGCGATGGGGTGACGCAGGAAGGTAGCTGAGCCCGGCCGGTGGTTGTGCCGGGGTAAGCGTGTAGGCCGTGTTGTAGGCAAATCCGCAACACATTAAGGCTGAGACGTGATGCCGAGCCGATTCAGGTGAAGTCAGTGATCCTATGCTGCCGAGAAAAGCCTCTAGCGAGTTCTTAGCGGCCCGTACCCCAAACCGACACAGGTGGTCAGGTAGAGAATACCGAGGCGATCGGGCGAACTGTGGTTAAGGAACTCGGCAAATTGCCCCCGTAACTTAGGGAGAAGGGGGGCCGGAGACGTGAAGCCCCGCGCGGGTGGAGCGTTGTATGGCCGCAGAGAGCAGGGGGAAGCGACTGTTTACTAAAAACACAGGTCCATGCGAAGAAGTAATTCGATGTATATGGACTGACGCCTGCCCGGTGCTGGAACGTTAAGGGGACCTGTTAGCTCTTCGGGGCGAAGCGGAGAACTTAAGCGCCAGTAAACGGCGGTGGTAACTATAACCATCCTAAGGTAGCGAAATTCCTTGTCGGGTAAGTTCCGACCTGCACGAATGGCGTAACGACTTCCCCACTGTCTCAACCACAGGCCCGGCGAAATTGCAGTACGAGTAAAGATGCTCGTTACGCGCGGCAGGACGGAAAGACCCCGGGACCTTTACTATAGCTTGACATTGGTACTCGAATTAGTTTGTGTAGGATAGGTGGGAGCCGGTGAAGTCCATACGCCAGTATGGGTGGAGGCAATCTTGAAATACCACTCTGGTTGATTTGGGTATCTAACTTCGGACCGTTATCCGGTTCAGGGACAGTGTCTGGTGGGTAGTTTAACTGGGGCGGTTGCCTCCTAAAAGGTAACGGAGGCGCCCAAAGGTTCCCTCAGCCTGGTTGGCAATCAGGTGTTGAGTGCAAGTACACAAGGGAGCTTGACTGTGAGACTGACAGGTCGAGCAGGGACGAAAGTCGGGACTAGTGATCCGGCACTTGCGAGTGGAAGCGGTGTCGCTCAACGGATAAAAGGTACCCCGGGGATAACAGGCTGATCTTCCCCAAGAGTCCATATCGACGGGATGGTTTGGCACCTCGATGTCGGCTCGTCGCATCCTGGGGCTGTAGCAGGTCCCAAGGGTTGGGCTGTTCGCCCATTAAAGCGGTACGCGAGCTGGGTTTAGAACGTCGTGAGACAGTTCGGTCCCTATCCGCCGTGCGCGTAGGATACTTGAGAAGGGCTGTCCCTAGTACGAGAGGACCGGGACGGACGAACCTCTGGTGTGCCAGTTGTCCTGCCAAGGGCACGGCTGGTTAGCTACGTTCGGAAGGGATAACCGCTGAAAGCATCTAAGCGGGAAGCCTGCTTCAAGATGAGGTATCCCACCCACCTTGGTGGGGTAAGGCCCCCAGCTAGACGACTGGGTTGATAGGCCGGAAATGTAA
Organism: Micromonospora sp. C81; assembly: GCF_018070425.1. Taxonomy (NCBI): domain Bacteria; kingdom Bacillati; phylum Actinomycetota; class Actinomycetes; order Micromonosporales; family Micromonosporaceae; genus Micromonospora; species Micromonospora sp. C81. The sequence continues at coordinate 260 of NZ_JAGPXS010000041.1, read as the reverse complement.
GCCCGGTAACGGGTTCAGTTGACCGGTACTAATAGGCCGAGGACTTGACTACTAAGCTGCTACGCGTCCACTGTGCAACTCTGAACAAGCGAACACCCGTGATTTTGTGCCGGGGTTGTTTGACATGTTCATAGAGTTACGGCGGTCATGGCGGAGGGGAAACGCCCGGTTACATTCCGAACCCGGAAGCTAAGCCCTCCAGCGCCGATGGTACTGCACTCGTGAGGGTGTGGGAGAGTAGGACGCCGCCGGACAATCTT
>NZ_JAGPXS010000040.1:0-5866 GCF_018070425.1 Micromonospora sp. C81 | reverse complement strand
CTTCACCACCATCGACCAGGCCGGCCTCGACCACGTCGCCGACGAACTCAACGACCGCCCCCGCATGACCCTGGGCTGGGCCACCCCAGGTGAGAAGATGACCCAGCTCCTAGGTGTTGCAACCACCAGTTGAGCCCGCCCGGGTAACGGAAACTGTCCAAGATCTCGATGCTCGCGTGGGTCATGCGGCTGGCGACGCCGGCCGTCAGTCCTTCTCGATGGTGACCTTGCTGGGCTTGGCGCTGCGCTCGTCGGTGGTCGGCTTGCTGGGCCGCTTGCCGTTCTCACCGGTGCTGGTGATCTTGGTCGGCTTGGCGCCACGGCCACCCTCGCCCGGAACGGCGGCCACGGTGGGCTCCCCGTCCACCCCGGCGCTGGCCGCGCCTCCGTCGACGGTGGTCACCGGCTCGGCCACCGGTCGGGTCGTGGACTGCCCGGCACCCTCGGCCCCGGCGTTCACCGGCTGCCGGGTGTCGGCAGGCTCGGTCTTGAGGCCGGTAGCCGCACCCGACCCGGCCGGCGTGCCCGCATCGACGGTCGCCGCATCTGAGACGGTCGCCGCGTCAGGGACGGTCGCCGCGCGGGACACGGTCGCGCCGTCGTCCCCGTCGTCAGCCGCGCTCCGGCTCGCACCGTCACCGGCGGCCGGCGCGGTCGGGCCGTCGATCGGCCCCGCGACGCTCTGCAACCGCAGCTCAGCCATCTGCCGCTGGAGCTCGTCGGACTCCTGCCGGGACTTCCACGTCTCCTGCCGAAGGTCAGCGAGCTGCTGCTGGGCCTGGGCGATCTCCAACATCACCTGGGCGAGCTGCTGCCGGCCCGCCGCCGACTCCTGCTGGGTGGCCGCCAGGTGCTGCTGAGTGGTGGCCAGGTGCTGCTGGGTGGTGGCCGCGTACTCCTCGAACTGCCGGCGGGAGGCGGCGACATGCTCGTCGGCCTTGCGGCGCTTGTCGCCGGCCTCGGTCTCGGCCCGGCGCAGCAGCTCGGCGGCCTCCGCCTCGGACCGCTGGCGCAGCGCCGCCGCGGCCTGCTCGGCAGCCTGCCGGATCCCGGCCGCGCCCTGCTCGATCTCGTTCTTGCGGGCCGTGTATTCGGTCTCCAGCTCGTTCTTGCGGCCGGAGTATTCGGCTTCCAGCTCGTCGCGGCGAGCGGTGAAAGCCGTCTCCATCTCCTGCTGACGGCTGGTGAACCCGGTCTCCAGCTCCTGCTGGCGGGACTTGTGCTGCTTTTCCAGCTCGTCGCGACGCTTGGCGTACTCCTGCTCGGCCGTGGCCCGCCGCTGCGCCAGCTCCCGGTCGGCCGCCTCCCGCCGGGAGTTGACCTCCTGCTCCACCCCGGCCCGCCACGCGCCCAGCTCCTGCTGGGTCTGCGCCCTGGCGTGCTTGACGTACCCCTCGGTCTCGGCGCGCATCCGCTGCACGTACGCCTCGGTCTCGGCGCGGTTGCGCTTGGCCGACTCGGAGGCCTGCGTGGTCAGCCGCTCCGCCTCCTGCTGGGCCTTGGCGCGGGTGGCACGGCCAGCCATCGACGCGTCGTCGATGATCTGCTTGGCCTCCTGCTGCGCCTTGGCGTGGGTGGCACGGCCGGCCTCGGTCGCGGCGTCGGCGAGCCGCTTGGCCTCCTGGAGGGCCTTGGCGTGCACCTCCTTGGCCGCCTCGCGCAGGTCGCTGGCCTCCTGCCGGGCATTGACCAGTGCCTCACGAGCCGACTCGCGCAGCTTGGTCGACTCCTGCTGGGCCCGGGTGTGGATCTCCTTGGCGGAGTCGCGTAGCTGGGTGGCCTCCTGCTGGGCCTTCGCCAGCGCGTCCTGCGCCGCCTTACGCAGCTGTGCCGACTCGTCCTTGGCAGCCCGCAGGGTCGCGTCCGCCTCGGCCCGCTTGGCGGTGCTGTGCCGCTCCTCCTCCGCGCGGCGCGCGGCGAGGGCGATCTCGAAGTCCTTCAGAGCCCGCGATGCCTGCTCGCGGGCCTCTTCGATGATGTGCTCAGCGGCGTTGCGGCGGGCCTCGATCTCCCCGTTCGCATCGGCCAGGATCTGCTCGGCCTGCTCCTCCGCGAGAGTGAGGATCGACTCGACCCGCGGACCGAGGTGCCGGAACGAGGCGCGGTCCACCACGTTCATCTGCTTGCGCACCTGAGTCAGGTCGCGTTGCAGCACCTCGACCTGGCCGGCGAGCTTGTGGATCTGTGTGTACGCCTGTTCCCGTTCGGAGGCGAGGGTCGCGATCTCGTGCTCGGCACGCGCGACATACCGGTCGACCTGTTTCTTCTCGTACCCCCGCAGAGCGGACTCGAAGCTGGGCTCCGTCGTCACGTCCCCGCCGAGAGCGAACAGTTCCTCGCCGTGCGACATGCCCCCATCCTCACACGCAACGGGCCCTGCTGGGGCGATACGGACGGGCCTTGTGCGAGCTACTTCACTCCGTTGCGAGCGGGAGATTCCACGAACTGGGAAACGCATACGGCGCGAGGTGGAACCGGTCACCCGGTGTCACCTCGCGCCGTTCGATGCCCCGACCTGACGGCCTCGCGTCAGCCAGCGGACTCCGCGGGGACCCGGTCCTGACCGCCCTCGGTCTTCTTGGCCTCCGGCTTGGGCGCGGGAGCGGCAGCGGCCGGCATGCCCGGAACGATGCCGGCGAGTCCGGAGAGCATCTGGCCCAGCTGCGACGTGACCGCGTCCTTCTGCCGAGTGAGGTCATCGACCTCGCGGCGGGCGGCCTGCGTGGTCAGCTCCGCCTCGGTGCGGGCCTCGGTGAGCAGGCGCTGCGACTCGGCCTTGGCCTCGTTGAGCGTCTTCTCGGAGTGCGCCTTGGCCTTGTCGACCGTCTCGGCGGCGTTGCGCTCCGACTCGACCCGCCGGGCCTCGGCGCGCTGCTCGATCTCCTTGGCACGCTCCTGCGCGGCCCGGGCACGCTGCTCGGCCTCGCTGACCAGCTTCTGGGTCTGCGCGACCTGGGCGGCGTGGCGCTCGGACTCCTCGCGCTCGGCCTTCTCCCGCCGCTCGGCGAGCTGGAGCTCCAGGGCCTGAAGGTCCTTGTCCCGCTTGTCCCGCGCGTCGGTCAGCAGCTTGGTCGCCTCGGCGCGCTTCTCCTCAGCCTCGCGGGCGGCCTTGGCCCGCTGCTGGGTGATCTCGCGCTCGGCGGTGGCGCGGAGGGTGGCCACCTCCCGCTCGACTGTCGACTTCAGCTCGGCCACCTCGTGCGCGGTGACGGTGCGAAGCTGCTTGGTCTCGCGGTCGGCGTCCGCGCGCAGCGTGTCGGCCTCGCGGCGGGCCTGCACCCGGACCTCGGCGGCCTCGCGCTCGGCGGCCGTACGCAGGTTGCCGGCCTCGCGCTCGGCGCTGGCCTTCATGGCCGCGGCCTCGGCACGTGCCTTGTCGGTGATCTCGCGAGCCTCGAGGCGGGCGGCGGAGAGGATGCCCTCCGACTCGCGCTTGGCCTCGTTGCGGTGGTCGTTGGCCTGCTCCTCGGCGAGCCGGAGGATCTGCTCGACCCGGGTGCCGAGCCCGGAGAGCGTGGGCCGGCTGTTTTCTTCGAGCTGCTTGTTCGTGTCGGTGAGCTTCTGCTCCAGCGCGCTCATGCGCTGCTCGGCCTGGCGGAGCCGACGCTGGGCGTCGTTCATCCGCTGCTCGGCCTCGGCACGGGCCTGCTCGGACTGGGTCAGCGCGGCGGTCATCCGGCCGAGGAAGTCGTCGACCTGGTGAGTGTTGTATCCGCGTAGGCCTACGGTGAAATCTGGCTGCGAGTTCGCGTTATCGAAGAACGCGAGAGGGGAGGACTGCTGCTGGGGCATTGGGACATACTGGCAGACGCCCCAGGGTGCTTCGCAAGAGCGGTGCGGAGCTTTCGTGCCCTCTTTACATGGTCAACTTCCGCGATCGGCAGAGCCGGACCAATCGGCGATCTTGGCAGGTCCCGGGCGGGACGGGCACCATGCCGCGTGATCCGGAAAAGGGCCCCGGGGTTACCCCGAGGCCCTTTGTTCGATCCGAGCAACCGCACGCTAATCGGGTTGGAAGAACAATGGCCGATCACCGCATTGGCCATCCACCGCTCATCCGTCCGGCTGGTGTCCAGGTCAGTGCCCCGAACCGGCGTGCGCCGGTCAGTGCCCCCGGAACCGGCCGTGCGCCGGTCAGTGCCCGCCAGAACCGGCCTGCGCCGGTCAGTGCCCCCGGAACCGGCCGTGCGCCGGTCAGTGCCCGCCAGAACCGGCCTGCGCCGGTCAGTGCCCCCGGAACCGGTTGATCGCGTCCTCGTGCTGGGCCCGCAACTCCCCGTCGCGTACGCCGAGGCCGTCGGTCGGTGCCAGGCAGCGCACCCCGACCTTGCCCTGGTGGGCATTGCGGTGCACCTCGTACGCGGCCTGACCGGTCTGTTCCAGCGGATAGGTGCGGGACACCGTCGGGTGCACCCTGCCCAGTGCGACAAGGCGGTTGGCCTGCCACGCCTCGTGGTAGTTGGCGAAGTGGCTGCCGACGATCCGCTTGAGGTGCATCCACAGGTAGCGGTTGTCGTATTGGTGCTGGAAACCGCTGGTGGACGCGCAGGTGACGATGGTGCCACCGCGCCGGGCCACGTAGACGCTGGCGCCGAAGGTCTCCCGACCGGGGTGCTCGAAGACGATGTCCGGGTCCTCGCCGCCGGTCAGTTCGCGGATCCGCTCGCCCAGGCGCTTCCACTCGTTCGGGTCCTGGGTCTCCTCGTCCTTCCAGAACCGGAAGCCCTCCGCGGCCCGGTCGATGACCAGGTCCGCGCCCATCCGGCGGCACAGCTCGGCCTTCTCCGGCGAGGAGACGACGCAGACCGGGATCGCGCCGCCGTTGAGCGCCATCTGGGTGGCGTACCCGCCGAGGCCACCGGAGGCGCCCCAGATCAGCACCACGTCGCCCTGCTTCATGTTGGCACCGTGGTGCGAGACGAGCTGCCGGTACGCGGTGGAGTTGACCAGCCCCGGGCTGGCCGCCTCCTCCCAGCTCAGGTGTCGCGGCTTCGGCATCAGCTGGTTGGCCTTGACCACCGCCATCTCGGCCAGCCCGCCGAAGTTGGTCTCGAAGCCCCAGATCCGCTGCTGCGGGTCGAGCATGGTGTCGTCGTGCCCGGCCGCGTCCTCCAACTCGACGGAGAGGCAGTGCGCGACCACCTCGTCGCCGGGTGCCCACCGGGTCACCCCAGGGCCGGTGCGCAGCACCACGCCGGCCGCGTCCGAGCCGACCACGTGGTACGGCAGGTCGTGCCGGCGGGTCAGCTCGGAGAGCCGGCCGTAGCGCTGGAGGAACTTGAAGGTGGACACCGGCTCGAAGATGCTGGTCCATACGGTGTTGTAGTTGATCGCGCTGGCCATCACCGCGATCAGTGCCTCGCCCGGCGCCAGCTCCGGTGTCGGCACCTCCTGCACGTGCAGCGCCTTGCGCGGGTCCTTGTCCCGGGTGGCCATGCCGTCGAACATCCGGGACTCCTCGGCGCGGACCACCACACCCCGGTAGCTCTCCGGTACGGGCAGCCCGGCGACGCCGGCGAGCTCGCGGTCCGGGTCGTTCGATTCCTCCGCCGCCATGATCGCTTCGAGGATGTCCTGCACGGTGACCTCCGGTTCGTCCGCACCCGAATGGGCCGGGGTGCTGCCATCGTCGGCGCCGGTGGGGCACGACCACCATGTCGGCATTCGACACATCCGACCCCGGTCGCGCTCCTGTGTGGCGGACGTTACTGAACGGTAGCTAAAGCCGGAAGTCCTGTGTGAAAAACTGCATCCGCCGATGCGTGAAGCTGCCCGGCCGCCCCACCAACCGAGCACTGACGTGCGCCCCGACCGCAACCCACCCCCCACTGACCCCCTACCCCACCTCCCCCTGCCCCCGCACGCC